>AP026799.1 GCA_033127725.1 Bombiscardovia nodaiensis
TCGAGGGGTTTTTGGACGGGCGACGAATTCTCATCACCTACGCTAAAGCTCTGGCTGCGGCGGCTCTGGCTGGCGGCTTGGCCCTGCTCATCAAAACGCCGCTCACGGCTCTGGTCGGCGCACATGTCTCCGACCGGCATGGGCACATGTCTTGGATGCAGGCCGTCGCTATCTGCCTGGTCATCAGTATCGTCGTTGCTCTGGTCTACTGCCTGGTCCTTTACGCCCTGCGAACCAGCGAGCTCACCGACCTCCTATCTACGCTTTCCCTTCGCCTGGGCATGAGCACAAACTTCAATCAAGAGAGCACTCGAACCGGTTCGATGTCAGCCGGAATTCATCAGCTGGCACAGGCCGAATCCCAGCTGGCCACCGCTGGGGAACAAGTCGGGCGAGTAGTGCGCTCCTACACTGACCCCGCCGGGCCCTCTGGCGACATGGAAGGCGCGCTAGAGCAGATCGAAAACGCTGGCATTGCTGACATAGGGTTCATGAATCCAGGTGCTTGGAAGCAACCCGTCCGCATCGCCCCCCAGCGCCCGCTGCCGCCTCGACCGAGAGTCCGCACCGCCGCTGGTGCCCAAGAAGCTCCACAACCGGCCTCACCAGCAGCCCGACAGGCAGCCTCGCAACCGGCCCTGCCGCCAGTCCAGCGGTTGGCCCAGCCCTCAAATCAGCAACAAACGAAGGCACAGCTCATATCAGCTCCGCCTTCCTACCCCGTTTCGGCAGCATCCGCCCGCCGGTCACTCACTCTAGCGCAGTCCCACCCGTCGTCAGATCAACAGAAACCAGCCAGCATGAAGTCACTACAGCCACAGCCTTCAGATATTCTGCTTGACCGTTACGAACTCAAAACCGCCTTAAAGCGCGAGGCAGGGCTCACCGCTTGGCTGGCCCACGACAAGGCTCTAGACCGCTCCTGCCAGCTCTTCATTGTCACCGATGTGGGCGCCGTGGACCAAGTCAACACCGCTGCCTCCACGCTAGCCCTCTCATCCAGCCGCCGGTTCACCCCTGTCTACCAGCTCCACACCCGAGACGGCGTTTCCTTCATCGTTACTGCCCTGGACGCCGGCTGCTCGCTCCGGGCCTACCTGGCAGACAGCCAACGGCACGCGCCCAGCTTTGAAGCCATGCGCACCATCCTTGGAGAAACAGCTCAAGCGCTCAGCATCTTGCGCTCAGTAGGGCTCAGTCAGTTGACCATCTCCCCCAGTCTCATTCGCCTGGCCCCCAACGGCATCACCCTGGCCGATGCCCCCTGCTCTCCATGATTGACCCCTGGCAGTTTGGCCAGCAAACCGACCGCTCTGGCAGCGAAGACATGGTGGTTCGCCAGCTGTCTGCGGTCCTCTACGCCCTCCTGACCGGCACCATCCCCGGCGCAGACAAATCCGCCTATCCTTCCTTAGAATCCCTGCCTCTCGGTCTGCCCGAAGAGTTCCGCATTATCTGCATGCGGGGCATGGGTCTGAAAACTTCCGATGGTGTCTCCCCTATCCCGCTCGTCACCTTAGCTGAGCTGACAGCACTCCTGGGCCCCTGGACTCCACCCGAAGAACTGACTGACCAAGATATGACTTGGCTGCGTGCCAACCAGGATGCGTCTATTACGACGGTCCATATTAAGCCCGCGGGCCCACAAGACCTGCTCGACCTGCCAGCCTCCCTGCTGAGCGCAGGCAGTCGACCAGCTAAGACCGCTGCTGAACCGCGCTGGGGCACCAATCAGCTCCTGTTCCCCGAACGCAGCGAAATTGAGATGCTCAATCTCAATGATGCCGACACGGACCTATTCTCCCTCTTTGACGAGCGCAAATTACAGAGCAGCCAGCCTGCCCCTGACCGCCTCAAGCGGACAGGCCGCGCCGCCCAACCCACACAGGCAGTCGATGTCAGCGTCATCCGGCATCCATCGGCACACAGCGACCCTATGCAGGCAGTTACTGGGCAGCTTCCCTTCCCGCTGGTAGGGCAAGCTGCCGGACCAGCACAGCCCCAAGCCACCCTTTCCAGCACTGACTCTGATGCAAGCGATGCTGCTAGCCGGGCAGACGATCTGTTCGCACAGACGGACCACGGTTCGGACCCAGGGCTAGCCTCCCAGACCAGCTTCCCTCCACTGGCAGGTAGTGTCCAGGAGGATGCGCGCACGAGCGCGGCCAGCACCAACTGGGACTTCGAAGCACCGACTGGTATCACCCGTCCAGTTGGGAGCGATCCCAGCGACCTATCAGCTGAGATTCCGGCCAACAATTTGCGGCGACAGACCCGCGAACAGCCCGGAGCAGGCAGGCCGACTGTGTCAGAGCTGCCGCCTAGTTTCACGCCCGGCCGCCCCAATTCTCATGCGCCAAACGCCTACAGCAGTCTTGAAGATGACGCCGATGCCGACGAATCTGTATCCGATAGCATTGACGACGACGTGGCCGATGCCCGCTTGCTGGGCCGCTTTAGTACCAAGTCTGTAGTCATTGCCCTGGCAGCTTGCTTAGTGGTTATAGGCCTGGTGTGGGCCTCAGTCACTCTCTTGGGGCACCGATCCGTCAAGTCAAACCAGCAAGACAGTTGGCCACAAATGTCAGCCGCTCCCCTGGACGGCAGCACCCCCGAAACCGAGGAATCCCAGGCCCCGGTCAAGCATGACGCCAAGGCAGCGGGCGAAGTGCCCAAGCCCCACGTGTCCACCAATACCACGCCTTACCCGGTCCTCACCCAGCTCTTCTTCAACCGTCCTGCCGGGCAGGATGGCATGGGCTGGTACATCCACCTCGACGCGCCACACGAAGTTTCCCGACTGGAGATTTCAATTCAGCAGCATGGTGGTCACGGGCAGGTCTTCGCCAACGCTACGGCCGCTCACCCCACGCCTGACCAGCCTGTGGCCGAATTTACATTCGATGCTTCCGGCAATACCCAGGTCAGCTTGCAACGCCCAGTCACTGCACAAGACTTTATGGTTTGGGTACCGACCGACGGACTGCCTCCTGAAGGTGGCCTCCACTTCAACGATGTGAAGGTCTTCTAAGGAGCACGCCTTAGCCCCGAGCGGCAGGCGGCTCCTGCTTTCCCTCGTCCTTCGCCGGTAGCAGCTGAGCTCTCTGACCTCCCTGCCCCCGCTGCCTTCATGGCCGTCTAGCTCATCCTTGGGCAGCCATAGACGCCAGGAGTGCCAGGAGTCATCCACCGCGGGGTTCTGCTCCTTGCGGTGATGGGGATTTTCTCTCATTATTTTGCTCATCCGCCACAAGGTAAGCGCTACCACAATCGCGGTGCCGATGTTGACCAC